>NZ_LR215040.1 GCF_900660675.1 Mycoplasmopsis columboralis
TAAAGATGAAATTTTTTGCTTATTTACAAAAAGCTTCATCTTTAGGAATTAAAAGAATCTTTTCATGCTTGCTTAGTGTGACAAAAGATAAAGAAGAAATTAAGCGTGAATTCAAAGAAATTAACGATTATGCACATACATTAGGTATGGTAGTAATTTTAGATGTTAATCCGAGAGTTTTTGATACTTTAGGAGCTTCATATAATGATTTGACTTTCTTTAAAGAATTAAGTGCTGATGGAATTCGTTTAGATATGGGGTTTGATGGTCGTAAAGAAGCTGATATGACTTATAACCCACAAGATTTAAAAATCGAAATTAATATTTCAAATGATAATAAATATTTAGACAATATTATGTCAAATCATCCTAATGTAAAAAATCTAATTGCCTCACATAATTTTTATCCACAAAAATATACAGGACTTGATTTAGATTTCTTTACAAGAATTACTACAAAATTTAAAATTTTGGACTTACTACCGCTGCGTTTGTGACTTCAAAACATGCAACTGTAGGACCATGACCTTTATCACATGGACTTTGCTCTCTTGAGTTACTTAGAAACAAATCTCTTAGTGCGCAAGCAAAATTCTTGTATGCAACCAAATTAATTGATGATATTATCATTGGAGATGCATTTGCTTCAGATGAAGAATTACAAGCATTTGCAAAAGTATCTCCACATTACATTACCTTTAAATTAAATCTGACTCTCTCATTCATAATACAGCTATTGAAAATACAATTTTATTTCATGAACCTCACTTTAGAAGAGGCGATACTAACGCATATAGTGTAAGATCAACCCAATCTAGAGTTAAATATAAAAACGAAAAATTTACTCCTTTAATTACACCTGAATTACTTAAAAAAGGTGATGTTGTTATTTGTAATGATAATTATGGTCAATACAAAGGTGAATTGCAAATTATTTTACAAGATCAAGAAAATGTTGATTTAGGAAAAAATAAAGTTGGAGAAATAGTTGAAGAAGAATTAATTCTTTTAGATTATTTAAAACCACTTGAAAGGTTCAATTTGAAAAATAATTATTACGCCATTGGTTTAATGAGTGGAACTAGTTTAGATGGACTTGATATTGCTTATGTTAATATTAAGCAAAACTCAAGTGATCCACAAGACATTAGTGTACAGTTAATAAACTTTGATATTGTCGAATATCCACAAACACTTAAAGCTAAGATTCTTAAATCTTTTAAAGAAGAATTTGACTCACGCTTTATGTGTTCGCTTAATTTTGAAATCGCACATTTTTACGCTCAATCTGTAAATGATTTTATTGCTAAATACAATCTTGATAAAGCTAAAGTAGATTTTGTAGCTACTCACGGACAAACTATTTATCATTTAATTGACCCTAGTGAAAATGAAGTCAAATCAACATTGCAACTTGGTGATATTTCAGTACTTGCTCAACAAGTGGGTATTACTACCATTGGTGATTTTAGACCGGCTGATATGGCTAACGGAGGCCAAGGTGCTCCGCTAGTACCTATGCCAGATTGATTATTACTTAAAAAACCAAACACCATTAGATTGCTTCAAAACATTGGTGGAATGGGAAATGTAACGGTGGTTAAAGAAGATATTAATGAAATATTTGCTTTTGACACTGGACCTGGAAATATCTTAATTGATTTAGCAATGCAAAAATTCTACAATCAAGGTTATGATAAAGATGCTAAAGTTGCTTTAAGTGGACAAGTAAACAAAGCATTGCTTGAAAAATTAATTCAAAAAGATACTGATTATTTAAATATCAAACCTCCTAAAAGCACTGGAAGAGAAAGATACTCAATTGAATACTTAAATGATGTTTTAGTTGGGTTTGAAAATATACCTCACCAAGATGTTGTAAGTACCCTCACTCAATACACTGCTTATAGCATTTATCATGCTTATACTAATTATGTTTTAACTAACGATACAAAAGCAGAAATATATGTATCTGGCGGAGGAGCTAATAATATCTATTTAATGAATGCATTAAAAGAATATTTTAAGCCTTTAGATATTCCAGTAAATCAAAGTAATGTTTTAAACATTAATATTGACGCTAAAGAAGCAATTGCTTTTGCGGTTCTTGGATACTTAACATTGCAAAAATTACCAGGCAATGTTCCAAATGCTACTGGTGCTAAAAAGTTCTCTATTTTAGGAAAAATCGCATTAGTTTAATTATTGAGACAGGATAGTTCCTGTCTTTTTAAATGTGTTTCAGTTTTATATACGAGTATAATTAAAATATGAAGAAAAAAGAAAGTTAAATCATACAAAAGGTGATATATTAAACAATTTATGAAACAAAGTTAAGAAAGAAAGTGATGCAAAACTAATAGATTTATATGGAAATAAACTAAAAACATTATATTTTAAAGGAAATAGTGATAGTCATGCATTTATAACAAGAAACACCGAAGATGCCAAATTAGCAATTGAAACTTACTACAATTTAAGAATTGATTACAACGTTATATCTATGTGACAGTTAGGACATATTAAACCTCCTAAACTTTGATATATAGATTTGAAAGATGATTTTAAAAGTAATTCATCCAACATTAATGAATCTTACTTGAGGTTAATAAAAAAATTATCAAATCAAATAGAAAATTATAAAAAACCTAACGCATCATATAACTTTCAAAAAGAAAGAACGATTATTGATTTTGTTCGTTCAATTTCAATTTATATAGCATTTGCTATACTCTTTGCGGTTTTGTTCGTTATATCTTATAATTTCGATAACATTATAATATCTGCCTATATAAATCCACGATCCCCGTTTTATAATACTTTTATCTTTGTGGGCATAATATATTTATTAATCGGAAGCTTTTTAGGATCTGGATTTTTTCTTTATAAAATACTTTTCAGATGAACAAAAACAGTAAAAATGAAATTGAAAAAATTTTATATTAAAGGTATTGAATTTTTCTAGGGAAGAACAAATATTTTTTTCTAACGAAAATGATAACTATTTAAATGAAATAATTTATTATTTTTTCTATTCATAAAAACAATTATATTATTATATCTAATGCAAATTTTAACGAGCAAAAAATAATTATAGAAGAATTAGAAGAGATAAAAAAACTTATAAATAAGGGTGTAAATACCAAAAATATAAAAGTTAAAATTATCTACTTAATAGAAGAGGAAAAATTTAAGTTAAGCGAGGTCAAAGAATATATTAGCGGGGTGTTTAATATTGACACAATTTTATATAAAAGTGAAAATTTTGAATATGTGCTGAAAAAATATTTTGAATTGACTAATATGACAGTTTATGAAAAAACTGTTAAGAAATCTTCTTTATTATTCAAAAACAAAAAGGATTTAGAAGTAGTAATATCTGAATTTAATAGACAAATAGAAACAAAATCCAATCAGAATCCAAATGCGACTTATATTGGCATAATTAAGGATTATTTTGAAGTAAATTTAAATGATGATTCACAATAAAAAACCAGGAAATAGTTAACATTTATTTTAATAATAATTTGTGAATTACCTTTTGCGTTGAAGGGACTAACTTCAATCTTAAAAAATAAAAGTATTATTTCTTTTAGGAATACTTGTTTTAGATTTTCTTCTTACCTAGATTTGTACTGATTTTTTGAAACCTTCATAAATAGAAAACAAACATGATAACAAACCAATTTCAGCGATGTATTTTAATTTTTTACAGGAATTCCCTGTATTTTTCTTTTTTAAAATTTCGATAAAAAAGTTACTAATTTTAATAGTTTTATACTTAATAAAAAGGTTTTTCCAAAACAAAAAACCAATACATATTAAGATGTTTAATTTGACAAAATTAATAAAAAAAGAATAAAAATGCTTTCAAAACACGTTTTTAAAAACCTAAAATATTTAAATAAAAGAAAACGAAAGTTTAAAAAACTTATTTCTAAATGTAAATAAAATCGAAAGTAAAATGTAAAAATAAAAAATTTTATTTAAAAAAATGATTTTTTTAGTTCAAAAACATAAATCATAAACGACTGATTTTTCTGATTTTAAAGTAGAAAAATTACTCTCACATTTACTATAAGTAAATGCTATTGAGGATCAATTGACAAACTAAAAAAATATGCCGGTACTATTTCTCGCTTAAAACCATGCGGGTGTGCGAATCTGTGCACGAAGAGCAATGTTCTAGGATTTTGTAGCTATCGCATTTTTGACTAATCTCCATAAATTTTGGACTTAAAGTACTTTCGGTGTATAACTTTAATGTAGACGATTTTGATTGTTTTTGTTATTTGTTTTTTGAAAGTTTAAAATCAATTTTTACTATTTGCAATTTCGGTGCCTTTAGGTCTTGAAAAAAGTGATTTTTTACTTTCGCAATGTGACTCATTTTTAAATGATTTAAAATTGATTTTTTTACTGATTTTTAAACCAAATGAAATCAACTTGCACATTTGATAATCTCTACTTGTTATTGTGAATTTAATTAAAAATCACACAACTTATAACCTAGTAAATGTTGTGTGATCCTTAAATGCAATCCGTATCGCAACATGGAAGAAAACAAAAAAATTCGATCCTTTTTTGCTTAAAGGATCGTTTTTTTAATATTTATTTTTGAAAAATTTGTTTCTTGAAGTATTGCTAGGTCTTCTTCTTTGGATCTTTGTAAATAATTTTTCTTCCATAGGAATTGGATTTCACTTTTCCTTGTAGTAATTTAAATCGAAAAATATCTCGTCAGCGGAAAGGTAACCGTGAATTTTTCTTGGCATTTGATTAATTTTGTCTTGAATTTCTTTTATTTTTTCATCAGAGACATTATTAAAATTAGTTCGTTTTTTGAAAAATCTTCTAACTATTCCGTTATAGTGCTCGATAGTTCCTTTTTCAAAAGAAGCATACGGATCTGTTAAGTATATTTTTATCTTCAATCTATAACCCAAGTAAAAAAGTTTGTTAAATTCAAAGCCATTATCAGTAGTGATAGATTTAACATTTAATCGGTATTCTTTAATTAAGTCTCAAAGAGTTATCAATATTTTTCAAGGATCTTTCGAATAAACTTTTTTGATTAGTCCAAAACGACTTTTTCTTTCAACGAAAGTTAATAAATGATTTTGTTTTAATCCGGTTTTACCGACTATTAAGTCTAATTCTCAATGACCGAAATCTGTTCTATCATCTATTTTAGAAGGTCTTGCTCAATAAGGAACAACTCATCTTTTACCTACTAATCTTTCTACTGCGCTAATATATCTTTTTCTACCTTTTTTGTATATTTTTCTGAGTCTGTCATCTCTAGTTATTACTCATATTCCTGAATTAATCCAATTAAAAACCGTTCTTAAGGAAGGATGATTTACTTCTGGATAATTGTTAGTAATCACTAAATAGGTAACCTCGACGCCTCATGTTTTTTTGTCAAATTTACTAAGAAAAAGTTTTGAAAATTCTAGATATTTTTCAAATGTATTTCTTAATTTGATTTGTTCAGATCATTGTCTTCTAATGTCATGTTTGTTTTGTGCCGAACAAGCTATATACCCATACAGATCTGAATTTTTCTTAATTTCATGATATAGAGAAATCCTGTGAATTTTGAGTTTGTCTGCTATTTCATTGAAAGAATATTCATTATTTTTTAGCAATATTTCAATTAACAATCTTTTTTGATAGTCAATTTTGTTATGATTTATATTGCCTCCCGGTCAGAAATATTATGGGGAGGTTTTTCTATTTAAAAAAATCGCCCCACCCTTTAATTTACTTAAAAGATGTTGCGATACGGATTGCAATCGGGGATCACACAACTTATAACCTAGTAAATGTTGTGTGATTTGATTTATGTTTAGAGATAACTCTTAATTTCAATTATCTTTAATAACCTAAGAATTCTGTAACAGCGTTAAGTCTTGCTTGATACTCTTCAATTGGAATTAAGATGTTTTTGTTAATGTCAACATTAACTTTGTTGTAATCACTTAGTGTTGGGTTTTTAGTGTTAAATTGATCAGCGAAAGTAGCATCAATTACATAAACTTTACCGTTGTTATCATAGTTTAAATTAACGTGTGGTAATCATTTACCGTTAGGGAAATAATAATCACCGTTGAATTGAATGTTGTTTTTATGTCCAAGAGCATTTAATGATAAAAACATAAATTCTGAATAAGCTTGACAGTTAAAAATACTTTCTTCATTTTTAAGAGTTAGGTAAACTTTATTTATCATTTTTTGACCTGTATGATAAAAGTTTTTAACAACTAAGTATTTAGTTAAAGCTTTTACTTGCATATCAAAATCTCATTTTCTTGAAGCTATTGTTGGAACAATGTCTCTTACCAAAGTAAAATATTTTTCGTAAAGTTCTTGTGTTTTAGAAGGGTTTTTATCTTCATTTTCATATACTAAGTCTTTACTGTTGTTAGCAAGTGTTCTTAATTTAAGTAAAACAAAGTCTCATTCTGATTTTGCTTTATTTTTTGTTCTTCAGTTTTATAGTTTTGTCTAAAATCTCACTTAGAATTTAAAAAATCTAAATCAACTTTATCTTTAACATCAAAAATCATTCAAGCATCTTCTTTAAAAGAAACAAATAAGTCATTTAGTTTATCTAAACTAAACAAATCTTTTAACTTCAACCATACATCATAACGAGTAAAATCAAAACCACTGTAATTAAGTTTGTCAAATAATTCAATTCAAGAAGAATTATCATTTTTTTAAAGCTTTTGCAATATCAGAAAGCAAGAAGAATATTGATAACTATCATTATTTGTGTTAATACCAGAATTTTTTCTTTCAATAATACCTTTTAAATGAGCAATAACTGCATTTATTACATTATTAAGTTCTGATTTTCAATTTAAATAATATGTTTTTAAATCTTTATTTAATAACTTAGCATAGTTATTGTTATAAAAATCATTTATGTTTTGATTAACTTTTGTAGTTCAGGTATTTGCTTTTCAAATTTACTTGAATTGATCTTAAAATATCGTTCGCATATTCTTTATTTTGTTCATAAAGTTTTAATTGTCTTTCTCTTTCAAGTTCTCATAAGTTTTTTCTTTTACAGGTTCTTCTTTTTTGATTTCTTGATTAGTTGAACAACTGAAAGTAATTAAAGGAAAGATACTTAAAGGAGTAATTAATGAGATTTTTTTAATTTAGATCATTCATATATTTAAATATACTGCTTGTTAAGTATTGTTCATAATACTTAAAACTACTGTAAAGTGATATTTAAAATTCTTGTGTTTGTTTTTCAATATTTCTGTTCGTTAAAAGTATGTTTGGTTTTCTTCTGGGTTTGCAACTAAAATTTCTGTTGTATCTGAAAGAGAATAAGGTTTAGTGATTTCTGAAATAACTTTAATATCTATTGAAAGAGAATTTCCATTTCTCTTCACAATTAGTTTATTTTTTAAAGAAACATTAAGATCTTCTTTTGCATAACCATCATAATTTTTGGTTTCAGTGATTTGTTTTCTCTTCATTCTCCTGTTCCTGGGTCTCCTTCTGCTCCTGAAACCCTGCATAGCGATATCAATATCTCTCTGTTCTCGTTTCTCGTGCAGTGTATTTATATTTTCTAAATAATTGCATTAGTGGTAAAACTTCTGAGTTAGCAGAACTTAAAGAATATGTGCTAAAATCAATTTCTTTTGAAGGTTCTGTTGAAAGCGAACTAATTGGTATAATTCAAGTTTCTCTGCAACATAATTACCATCAGTAGAATAAGTTTTTAAATCTTTTCTAGTCAATTACAATATTAGTAAATGAATTAAATCGTTTGGTAATGCATAAGTGTAATTTCTAATGGATCATTATTCTCTGTTCGTTTATAATTGAAATAGTTGAACTTTCATTAGCGAACGAATTAACTGTTGATTTGCTTTGTAAACCATTTTGTGAAGATAATTTGATTAAGTAATCACTGATTTTTCTTGTTTTTCATATCTACTTTGCAATGTTAATGTTGGAACTAGTGCATCTAATTTTTGTTGAAGAGAAGTGTTAGAATCTCTTGTCGTAATGAGTTTGTCTTTTAATCTTTTTACAATACTATCAGTATTACATTCTCTCCATTTTTCCGTAATTAAAATCTAATTATCAGTTCCTGCTAACTCAACTAATTTTCTTTAGCTTTTGTTAAGTTAGAATTTGAAGTATTAAGTTGACTTTGCAATTGCTCTTTTCTCTTTGAAGAACTTGAAGTTGATTTTGTTTTGCTTGAAGTTGATTTGAAAGATCTTGATTTGAGTTTCTTTGTTTCTTAGTTGTTCTTGTAAGTTTGAAACTTGCTCTTGCAAAGTTTGAATTTGCGTGTCTTTTTCGGATAAACTTTGTTGAAGTTGAGCTTTTTCGTTATTTAAATTTGTAATTGTTGTATTTAATGTTTGAACTTGATCGCTAAATTGAGCAATTCTTTGTTCTTTTGTTTGTAAATCATTTTCAAGAGCAGTTTTTTCACTTTCAAGTCTGGTTTTATCATTTTGAAGGTTTTGTTTTTCTTCTTGTAAGTTTGAATTTGAGTTAAGTTATTTTCTTTTCTTGTTCAAGTTGAGCAATGCGTTTCTTAGTTTATCAACAATACTTCCTTCAAAAGCTCCTTCTCCATTTTCCTTAATATCTGCTTGACATTATCTGTTCCAATTAAACGAACAAGTAAAGATTTAGCATATGTAAAATTTCTTTTGTGTCTTTTAATTTTTGATTTACAGTATTTAAAAGTCTATTTAAAGCATCGGGAGTTGCAAAGAAAAAATCTTGATATGTTTAACTAATTTTTCTCCTTTGTTGATTAAAACTTTGTAAAGTCTTTATTTAATTTATCTTGGTATTTACTTTTTACATCAGCATTATCATAATATTGCTCTAATTCGTTAAACATTTGTTGTTCTTCTGAACTTCACTGTTCAAAGTTTTTGGTTGGTATTTCATATGAACACTCGTTTACAAGACCTTCTTAACATCTGAACAAGGTTGATTATCTCCTTCATAAAGTTCGTTATAATCAAATCATGAAGATATTGATAAATCTCTTTATATGTGCTTGTGTGTAAATTAACATCTTTATATAGCTCTAATAACACATCAACATATTGTTCTTTTAGAGTTTGGTTTTGAGTTTCTAAATCATTAATTTGTTCACTTTACTAGCAATTTCCTCTTCAATAGTTCTTTTCACACTTTCAAGTTCTGCACTTTATTTTAGCACTTTGAAGTTGTTCTTGTAAGAGTTGTTTTGGTTTTGTAAATCTTCTTTATCATTTTCAAGCATTGCAATGATGGTATTTAAACGAGCAATTTCTTCATTGTTTTGTTCAATAGTTAATTGAAGTTGAACTTTTAAGTTATCTCTTTCTGTTTTAAGTTGATTAAGTTGTTCTTCTAAACTTGCTTTATCTTTGAGTAAATTGTCTCTTTGTAAAGAGACTTTTTCAAATTCAATTTGTAAACTTTGTAGTTCGCTTTTTAATTTTCCTAGCTCACTTGTGTTTGAATATTTTATCTTTGGAGTTGTAATTTTACTTCCAACAAGTTTTAGTAATGCTTGTTCTTTTGAGCGATTTGTTCTCTTAAATAATTCAATGTTTCACTTTGAGTCTTGCATCATTACGCATCTTTCATATCATTTTGCAAATCTCCAATTGAAATTAAACCTTGAATAATCGCTTTGGTTTTTAGCATATACTCCATCAAGCATTGCTTATATTTTTCATTTCTTTTTTATTTTGTGCTTGACCACAACCCCATAAAATCAAACTAGCTCCTGCAACAATTCCTGCAGCGGTTGCTCCAATAAATCATCATTTCTTATTTTTATTTTTTTCTGTTTTAACTGCTTGCATTTTTATCCTTCTACAAGATACGTTTCTAATTGGGTATATCATTTTGTTTAAAGTTAGACCATTTTGGATAAATTTATTGTTTGTCCACTTTCTGAAGGTTTTGGATTTAAAAAAATACAAAACAAAATATTATAATTTTAATGCGTATAAAACGCAATACAAGGAATAAGAAAAACATGAAAACCAACAACAAGATAATGTTTTTAATAAAATACACATAAGAAATGAAGATTGTTAGAAAAAGTAAAACCTTTTGTCATTTTTTATTATCAAGAATACACATTCTTTTTGAATATGTATTTTCTAAAATCAAAAGATAATTCAGAATCTAAATATCAAATAAAACATACCGAAAATTAAATGAATATTGAGTAGATACAACAAATATATTGATAATGGATACTGAAGAATTTGATTTATGTATATGAAATGTTGATTTTACAGAAATTTCAGATCTGGAAATTAAAGATATGGTTAACGTAATCAAAAAGATTCAAAAAAATTTCAAAAGTAAAAATCAGCAATTGACAAAACCATACAAAAGGTTCAACTAAACAAATCAAGAAAATTTCCAGAAAGCAAAGCTGTTTATTCAACTTTGCCAATCAAACTATCAAAGCAACTTCTAGATGAAGAGTCATATCATTGTAGAGATTCATTTTATATGTTTTAGATGATTTCGAATCTTTAGATGATAAACAAATGAAAGATTTAATTCAAGAGAGAAAAAATAATTGACTCAATATTATTGAGAAATATCGAAATAATAAAGAACTCGAACACAAACCAAATAGCAAGATCGCCAATAAATTGCAATTGTCTTATTAACAAAAGGAGAGCGAATGAGCAACCAAAGGCAAACAATTTAGTAAATCTCAAGCAACAAATGTTGATAACAATCAATTAAAGTTCAAAATGAGTTAACAATTTAAAAGTATTTGTTCTTTTTTATTATGGAGATATACATTTTATTTAAATAAATGAACAGCATCAAAAGACAGAGTTAAAATGCCTTTTGAATATGAAATTCAAAATAAAGACAGTGCATATAATCAATAATTGACACCTCAACCTTATGGTGATGCATACTGAAGAATTTGATTTACTTTATGACAAAATAAATCACTAAAAAATTACTTCAGCTTCTTTAATTAATGAAAGGAATTAGATTTTTCTATGATCAAAAAAACTATCAAGAATTGATTCACTTGATTTAATTGATGCTAAAGGAATTATTTCAATGGTAATTGATAATTTTAAAGAACGTGAAGCAAGTTATGACATCACTTTCAAAGAATAAAATCAATGAAGATACCTTATAGTTGAAAGTAAAATTATTTTGTCAACTCTCAAATTTGAAGCTTACAAAATGCTTGATTATATGGACGCATTTTCTTATAATGAGTCTCTTTGATATATTTTTGAAGACTTGCAAGATATAGATGATCAACAACTTTTAAAATATATTCAGACCAATAAAAATGAATGAGAAGCCATAAAAAGAAAATATAAATTAGAGCTTTAGAAGCTATAAAAGAAGAAAAAGAAAATAGTCAAAATCAATAAAACATTTACTTTTTTTATAAGTAAAATAACAAAAATTCACCGTTCTTTTTTACAACAACAATTTAAGAATAAATCTATAAGTTTTAATTTTAAAACTTACTCTAAGCATAATCCCACATATTCGGAAAATAAATTGATTCGTTGAATACTGTTATCCGAATATTAATTATTGAGCTAAAAGGTGTTTTAATTATATTTATGCATGAATAAGTGACTTTATAAAATAATATAATTTTATGCGTATAAGCGCAAATGAGGAGAACAAAGTGAATGAGAAAACACTAAAAACTACATGCAAAATAAAGGCATAAATTTTGACAAAAACGGGTTAATTATTAATGATTTATTAAAAAATGTAAAACCATTTGTGGCCTTTTATTATGGAGAATATACATTTATTTAATATGTACACTTTTGAAACGAGGTAAATACCTCAGCTTTTGAATATAAACTATCAAGTTAAGACCACAATGAATAAATATGTTGATACAACAAATATATTGGTAATGGATACAGAAGAATTTTCTTTATTGTATAAAAGCAAAGAATTTGAAGAAATTAGTAATTTAAATTTTGAAGATGCTAAAAACATCGTTAATTTGCTAATTCACAATTTTAGCGAGAATAAGTTTAATTACGATATAACATTTCAAAGAGTGGAAATAAATAAAGACACAATGTGTCCTGAAAGTAAAATTATTTTTCTACACTGGAGTTTGAAGAAGATAAATAATGTTAGGTATAGATATTGATCATTTTCTAGATCACTTAGGTTTTATTTGAAGATTTAGAAAATGCTACCAAAGAAGATTTTCAAGCATATATAAAACACAATAAAGCAGATTGAGATTTAGTTTTTCAAAAATATAACACTTTAAATTAGCAAGTAAAAAAAGAACTCATTTTCGGGTTCTTAAACTAGGACAAGAAATTGGACATTCTGTCCTTTTTATATAATCTTTATAGGAGAAATTATGAAACAGTTAAAACCCGTAGAATGAAAAGAATGATTTAAGTTATATCAAAATTATAAATCTAACATAATTTCATACAGTGAATATCTATTTTTGACTAAAAGCCAGTTTCAAAAAGATTGAAGAACCCTTATGTTAGATCTTGATTAGAAAAAAATATAAATGATTTCAAACTAATGAAGATGTTTTGGTATCCAAAACAGGAACTGCCCCAAAGAAAGGAAGGGTTCTGGAAGACCTTTAAAAGACCTGACCCTAGTCAATACTCAAGAACAGATCTAGAAGAAATAGTGAAAATATACAGAGAGATTTTTCCAGAAATATCTGAAAAGAAATTCAAAGAAGAATTAAAAAAAAGGGCAAAAAGTTAAGTGCCAAAGTTTTAACTCAAGAATTGGAATCCGAAATCTACATATTATTACGACTTAACTCAAAAGGAAGAAGTTTTACTGAAGATAAAGAAACAATTGATTTGATTGTTAATCTTTCTTTGAAAATAATCAAGATACGGTAGAAAAAGACTTGAAATTTATATTCTTAAAAATATGGTAAATGCAATAAATTATCGAAAAATAGGAGAATATGCAAAATCAACTAAAATGTTCTATCGTATTCCAAAAAGAAAAAGAGAAATTAAAAACTTAAATGTTAAATTTCAAGATTTGGTAAAACGAGATTTTTCCGGAAAAACAAACAATATTATTGCTACAGATGTTTCATACATTCCTAATATTTATAGTGAAATGGGTAATCATTTTTATCTATCCATAGCAATTCATCACAAAACTAAGAAAATAATAAATTGAAATTTGAGCAAAAACAATGATTTAGATTTAGTCATAAATCATATAAAGCATATTAAATTCGATCGAGAATGAATAATTCATTCAGATCATGGTTTTCAATATTCTTCAAAAGAGTATCAAAAGATCATTTCTGAAAATAATGGAAAAATATCAATGGGAAGAATTGGAAACTCATTAGATAATAGAGAAGCGGAATATTTTTTCTCAGTTATTAAAAGTGAATGTTTAAATGACCCCAAAGTAAAATATATGAAATTTGAAGAGTTAAATGAATTAATAACAAACTATATTAATTGATACAATAATGATAGATTTCAATCTCAAATGGATTGAAAAACACCTCAACAATGTTGAGATGTGTGTGTTTTTTAAACTGTCCAACTTTTGTGTCCTAGTTTATCTTTTCTTTTTTTAAAGCAGTAATTTACCCAATTCACACTAAAATCAGTGCTCAAAAATAGAAAAAACAATTGTAGAGACAGTAGAAATAAGCAAGGCTAAAGCACTTTTTCAAGTTTTTTGTTTATTAATTAAATAAATAAAATTCACTCCAAGCAATACATTCAAACTACTAGTGAAATATCCATGATTTCTAGTAACAAACAACAACACACCGGTGATAAATCCATTTAAAAAAGCATTCACAAAGAATAATGTGAAATTATTAGCAAAAAGCAATTGTCCAAATAATGCCACGCTCCCACAAAGGGCAAATAAGGTTCCAAATTCTTTGAAAGTATGCATAGTAAAATCTGGATCGCTATAATTTTTTTAGATAATTTTGAGGAGCGATTCGTTTAAATAAAGCCCTATATAAAATAACAGCTAAAATAATTCCTAATAGTTGCATTATGATAATGCTGCAAAAACCTTTAAAATATGCTCCATTATGATTGGTGATTATTAATTTACAAAAGATAATAAATAAATTAATTGGATTTCCTATTACTACTGTATCACTAACATTTAAACTAACAAGCAATCCTGTTATAAAAATTACAATCGGAGTTAATGCAGTAGCTCAAGGATATGTAAAATGATATTTTAAATATTTTTTAGAGCTTTTTAAAGCCACAAACATGCATAAACATGCACCAAAAGTAATAAAAAAAGAACCAACAAACTCGCTGATGATTTTTCTTATCAAATCAAGTTAAAAATATTTGTTCCATTAGCTTCTTATTTATATTTTATAGCAAATACATTTAGTTATAAATTATAAGTTGATATTTATTAACTGTAAAGACTCTTTAAAGAGTACTATTTTAATTAAATAAGGTCAACATTAACGCTCAAAAAGCGCAAAAAATTATCGTTGTAAAAGTTGAAATTACTAAAGCTAAAGTGCTTTTTCAAGTTTTTGTTTATTAATTAAATAAATAAAATTAACTCCATATAAAACATTTAAATTACTAGTGAAATATCCTTTTTTTAGTAAAAAATAGCATTAAACCTGTAATTAAAGCATTAATTGCACTATTAAGGAAAAATAAAGATAAATTGTTTGTCAGCAATCAGTTACCAAACACCGCCACTGACGCGCATAAGATAAATAATGTAGCAAATTCTTTGAAAGTATGCATAGTAAAGTCTGGATTGTTATTAATTTTTCGTACATAATTTTGGGGAGCGATCTTTTTAAAAATGGCTTTATATAAAATTACTGCAAATAACATTGCATTAAATTGGATTACACAAATACTAAAAAAACCTTTGAAATAATTAAGATCAAAATTATTAAATAATAGTTTAAAAAAATTAATAAATAAATTAATTGGATTGCCAATTATCACAACTAAATCCCCTTTAGAAGCAAAAAATAACGCAATCAAATAAATTAAAATAGGAGCAATCAAAATTGCTCATGGATGCGTAAAATGATAACTAAAAACAAATTTATTACTTCTTAAAGCAATAAACATTGAAACACAAGCGGCAAAAGTAATAAAAAATGCACCAACAAATTCGCTAGCAATTATACTTTTGTGAAATCAACTTAAAAAAACTATTTGCATTGAGAAATAATTATATTTAAAATCAAGAATTTTTTCTTTTTGAAACACTTTTTTGTTCTATAATTAATTAGAAAAAACAAACATTTGTTTAAGATTAAAAATCTTAGGTTAATGCAAAACATTAGAGGAGCTTTTAGTAATAGTATCTAAGCTAGCAGGCATGCGTAACTTAGTGAAAGGACATAAAAGCCGAAACAACTGAAGTGGCAACTTCACTTGTTGGTAGAAAAGCATAAAAGATTTCTACTCTTTGGGAAACCATTGGCGCTAAATATTTGTAAAATTTTGTTAAGTATCATTTAACAAGGATTTTGCATGATTTATCGCTTGCAAAACCTTGTTTTTTCATTTTAGTGAGGTGAATGTGAAAGTCAAACAATATAGTAAATACGAAGATGTGCCAAAACAATATCGATTTGATTTAGAGGATATTTTACAAGGGCAAACAATAGAAACCTTAATTGAGCAATATCAAAATTTATTTGAGCAAAGAATTACAATTAAAGATTCTAAATATAACTCTTTAAAGGAATATTTAGTAGATGTTAAATTATCTGAAGAACAAACCGCTTTAAGTTATCGAATTGAAAATTACGTTTCAAATAATCTTTTCTACTAATGTAGTTAATCCACAATTTAAGCAACTATCAGAAAAATTTGACTTTCTAAATGAACAATTACTTGCAAAATTCGGAAGCGAAAGTAATCGTTTTTATCAAAATTTAGACAAACTTAAAGTCTGAAAAGACACTCCTGAACTTAAAGAGTATAAACACTCAATTGAAAATGCGATTTTAGATTTTAAAACACAAACTTTCTGATGAAGTTGAAGAATACGTTCAAAAACAATCATTTGGAAATCCTTCATTAAATCAAGTCTTTTCAATTTTAACCAACAGCGAATTAGATTATGGTTTCATCACAGATTCAAAAGGTAAAAAACATAAATTAAACCCAACCAATCGAATCGAATTCCTTAAATCAAATGACGCTTCACTTCGTAAAGGGGCTTATAAAAACTATATTAAAGCATTTTTACAACACAAAGAATCTCTAGCTTCACTTTTATACCAACACTTTAAAACCATCACCGTAAATGCTAAATTGCGTAATTACGATAGTGCAACTCATATGCTTACTTATGATGACAAAGTATCTGACGCTATTCTTCAAAGATTATACTTAGAAGTTTTCGCAACGTAAAAATGTGTTTTAAAAAATTCAAACAAGCACATGCAAAATTCTACAAGATGAAATTTAATGAAAAATTTAATCCTTGAGATAACAAAAGATTGCTTGTTAATGTTAAAGCTTCATATTCAGTTGAAGAAGCTAAAGAATTAGTAAGAGAATCATTTAAACCTTTTGGAAATGAATACATGAGTCAAATTAATAAAGCATTAGATGAAAATTGAGTTGATTTTATGCCAGTTAATTCCAAACGTGGAGGGGCATACTCAATTGGTTCATCATATGGACTAAATAAAAAGTATATTTTGATGAATTTTAAAGGTGATTTAGATAGCGTCGAAACACTAGCGCATGAATTAGGGCATTCAATGCATTCTTACTTTTCAGACACTCGACAAACCATTGCAAATAGTGAGTATCCAATTTTCCTTGCTGAAATTGCTTCTATTTACAATGAGTTAATGCTTTTTGATTATTTATTAAAACATTCAAATGACAAAAAACTCAAATTCCAAATTTTAGAAAATATGATTGTTGGATTCATTGGTACAGTTATGCGTCAGGTAGAATGATCAAATTATGAATATAACCTATATAAAGCTATCGAAGAAGGAAAAGCTTTTCAAGCTTCAAATCTTTAAGTGAAATTTATTTGAAAACATGAAAAAATACTCACTTAATCCAAAATTAAATATTCTGATGAAAACACCTTTGC